>NZ_CP039122.1 GCF_014131735.1 Lactiplantibacillus plantarum | reverse complement strand
GAACCGTCCAGATTAAAAATATCGGTCTGTTTTAAACCCATAACGTCACTCACTCGCAGTAGCGTCGCTTTACCAACTTGAAAAATCGTATAGTTACGTCGGCCAGCTTTAAAGTTATTGAGTAACGTATCTTGAACCTCTTTAAGAACGTTTGAATCTTTGATGGGTAAGACAACTTGTTGCATGTAAATGACCTCCAGTAAGAATATTTGCATTGTGTATCTACATGGGATATACTTGACTTGTAATAATAATTTAGGAGGGGAAAATATGGAACTTATTAAAGAACAAACACGCTTAGCAAAGTGGGGAAACTCGAAAGCTGCTAGAATTCCTAGCCAAATTATTAAACAACTGAAATTAGATGATAACCAAGATATGACAATAACCATTGAAAATGGATCAATTGTTTTAACACCAATAAAAAAGAACCCAACCAATATTCACGAACTATTTAAGGATTGGAAAGATGACGGGAAAAGGGATCACGAGCTTGATTGGGGAAAGTCAGAAGGTAATGAACTTCAATGGTAAGCCAAGGTGATATATTTTATGTTAACTTTAATCCAAGCCGTGGTCATGAACAGATGAATAAGCGACCAGCCATTGCGCTAAGCAATGATCTAGTCTGTCAGACAAGTAACATGACGATTGTGGCTCCAATTAGCAGTACCAAGCGTAATTTTCCAATGTATCATCGACTAACTAGTAGTCAAACAGTATATGGAAAAGTATTATTAGATCAAACCATAGCCTTAGATTTACGGGCAAGACATGTCACTGATGAAACTATTGTCGATCATGTATCGCGTGAAGAACTAGAAGAAATAATCACTTTGTACAAATTATTGTTTAGTATTGATGACAAATAGAAGAAGTCATTTCTTTAATATTAAAACAAATAACCCCCAAGATCTATAATATAGATCTTGGGGGTTATTCTTTCAATGTTTTCGAGGGGTTATTTGTAAGTTATAGACCCTATATATTCATAGCCCCTTTCTGTTTGGTGTTAAAGTATTAGTCATCGATGTCATGCACTATCTTGTTTAGCTCCGTTTTGATGGAACTGGAAATATTTTCTAAATTGAAATGGTAGATTGTAAAATTAATCCGAACGCTGTTCGGACAAAAAAGATCAACTTCCTTTAAAATGGTGTTTACCACAAACCCATCTTTTAGGAGCTGATCTTTTGTCTAGTATAACCTATTCCGAACGAATTAAAATCGAAACCTTTTGTGAACTAGGGCTGTCCGATATTCCAATGGGCGTTCGGCTGAACCGATCACCGTCAACAATTTCTTATGAATTATCTCGATGTCAACCTTATCAGGCTGAATTAGCACAAACAGATGCCGAATACAAGCGATTACGATGTGGTCGGAAAACTAAGCTGAGCGCTGAGTTAAAGCAAAAAATTCTCAACCATTTACGTCTAAGCTGGTCACCAGGAATGATTGCTCACGAATTTAAACTAGCTACTAAATCTATTTATAATTGGCTAAATCAGGGGAGAATTGGTTTCTCCTTGAATGATCTACCTGAACATGGCGTACGCCAACGGCGTAACGTTGACCAACGATCCAAATATAATCAATCTTTGGGGCGATCAATTGAACAGCGTCCCATGATGATTAATCAACGTAATCGCATCGGCGATTTTGAACTAGATACAGTCGTTGGTCCTCGTGGGCATAGTAAGGCAGTTTTATTAACTTTAATCGATCGCAAATCACGGTTCCTTTGGGCATACCGGTTAAAAGATCGGACGACAGCGACTGTTAATGAAGCACTAACTAAGTTCCTAACCACTTTTAATGGTCCGGTGCACAGCTTTACTGTGGACCGTGGCACTGAGTTTAGTGGGCTAGTATCACTTGAATCACAATATGGTATTAAGACCTATTACTGCCATGCTTATACGCCAGCTGAACGTGGTAGTAATGAACGCTTTAATCGGAATTGACGTTATTTTTATCCTAAAGGGACTCGT
Source organism: Lactiplantibacillus plantarum (assembly GCF_014131735.1). Taxonomy (NCBI): domain Bacteria; kingdom Bacillati; phylum Bacillota; class Bacilli; order Lactobacillales; family Lactobacillaceae; genus Lactiplantibacillus; species Lactiplantibacillus plantarum. Next base: position 5,224 of record NZ_CP039122.1, on the reverse strand, counting down.
TTTGAGCACATTAGTGCTCAAGATTTAACGACGACGTTACTCCAAATTAACCAGCGACCGCTTAAAATACTCGACTGGCAAACACCGTATCAGGTTATGCTGACAAATTTGTCCAAAAATTCGGATTAAATTTGCAATCTACCATTCATTGTGTTGATATTAGTCGGAACGGGGTGTAATAGCCCCGCTTTTTTATACATATATCTGGGATCAGAAAGTGTGATTCTAATGCGTCAAGATGTTAAGAAGATTTGTAATTTATTAAAACAATATGCCAAACTAAAACGTGACTTGACAACTTTTAACCAAGTTTCTAGTCCCTCATTCGATGGAGTATCCAGTCATAGTAGCCGAAACGGCACTGAAAGCCGCCTGGTAAACCATGTTGACTTATCTTACCAGTTAAAAGAAGTCGAAGACGCCCTCAATACAATTGATGATCCGCAATATCAATTTATCCTACATGATTATATTATTGAGAAACGTTTCAACCGCAACGAAGCCTGTAATCAATTATCGGTTAGTGTCAGCAAGTTTAACTACTTAAAGAACCGGGCACTTGAAGTGTTTAAATTAAACTATCTTCGAACTCTGTGATATACTGAACACGGTTAACATATTCGGAAGTTTTAAGTATCATTAAACTTGCTATCTATAATTTTCTTAGATGTTAATTCGGCTGGTTACTTTGATTTAGTTTCTAGGAGGAATATAAGTATATGCAAAGTGGTACTGTGAAATGGTTTAACGCGGATAAGGGCTTTGGATTTATCACCGGTTCGGATAATAAAGATGTATTCGTTCATTTCTCATCAATCCAAACAGATGGGTTTAAAAGCCTTGATGAAGGTCAAAAGGTAAGCTATGAAGTTGAACAAGGGGATCGTGGCCCTCAAGCAACGAATGTTGTTCCACAATAATTTATTTTGATACTGATGAAACTGCTTTGTAATAAGGCAGTTTTTTATTTTATGGCACTGAAACATACGGGAAAGCAATGTGAAATATGGACTTTACAGATGTTTATGGCATTAAGCATGAAAACTGTACGTTGATTACACCAACTGAAGAATATCGTCGGATAATCATATTTATGGATTCAGTTGGGCGTCGATTTGTTGCGATTAGTCCTAATCCTGAACCGACTAAGTATGGTTCTGCAAAAAGTCATTGGAAGCAAGGAAAGCCGAATGACGCACCCAAAGAATATTTTCATATCGACAAAAAAACTGCTAACCAATATGGTTGACAGTCACTGTCCCACACAAGTATTAAGTCACTGGAAACAGTGGCTTTTTTTGTTATATTTTTGGCTTACCAATGAAAGAGTTGTAAAATACCGCCAGCAGTGCTATATTATTACCGACGAAAGCACCGCATTCACTTAACAAAATGTTAGAAAGTTAGAAAATAAAATTTAATCCTAACACGATTCTTACTTACTCCCGCAACGGTTGTAAGAATGTTAGAAAAATATCGAGGTTCCTAAGAAAAAAATAATTTTTTCTGGGGACTTTTTTTCTTACTTTCTAACAAACTATATAGTATATATAAATATATATTGTTATATTCCTTATATATAGGGATTTGTCTAAATATACAATGCCGGAATGTGTCTGTTAGAAAAATGTTGGAAAACTGTTAGAAAAATTCAAACATGCGATTTTTTATTACAAAATCCATTGGCCAACTGCTAGGCTATTGGAGAATTTTCCGAACGTATGCCCCACGCACGGAGCGGGCGTTGATTAATCAGCTAAAATACTAGTAAACAAAGGCATTCTCGTTGTGGGAGTGCCTTTGTTTTGTTGAGAGACGCATTCTAAGCCCTCGTTCAGTGTTTACCATGATTAACTATGTTAATATTAGTAAAATTAGGGGGTGTAAGTAACATGAGTAAGACTATGAAACAACTTACAATGGAGTTTGGTGTTACAAGGCAAGCTATCATGCGAAAAATGGACGATAAATTTAGAAGTAAGTATGTAAGTAAGGTACATAGTAACGGAGTAAGCAAGCTGACGATAAGTGATGATGGATACAAGCTTTTAAAACAGCATTTTTTAAGTAGTAACAGGGTTGTAAGTAACGAGAGTGTAAGTTACAGTAATTATGTTACACACGATAGCGTCACGGATACAGCAATGGAGTTGCTAGAAAAGCAATTGGTTGAAAAGGATAAGCAGATCGAAAAGCTTCAGCAATCTTTGGGCGAAGCCCACAAGTTACTTGATCAGCAACAGCAATTAAACTTATCCACTAACCGTCAAAATGAAAAACTACTCGATGCCCCACAAAAGACCAGCGAGGACGCCTCAAAGGACGATACAGACGTTTTAGAACCCACTGGGGATCATTACAAGGGGGAAGAAACTAAAACGCTTAAAAAAGGATTATTCGGCTGGTTGAGACGTTAAAATGATAAAGGTTGTATTAATCTTATATTACGGTTATAATGTACTCAACTTAATAAATGAACGCAAAAAAAAGAACCCTCAACTTAGCAGAGTTAGGATTCACGACTTATCAGCACAACCTGATAAGATTTTCGATAGCAAGTACTACCAATACAAGCTATCTAACTTGGTACTATTATAACATGTAGGCTAAGTTTTTCAACCATTGATACTTAAAGTAAACGGTTGTTATCGGGAATCTTAACAGAAACCTGATAGCAACCGTTTTTTTGTTATTCAATGGTTAGCAACCATCAAAGCAACTAAAGGCTGGAAACCTGTTCTTAGCTAGTAAAACCTCCCGTGAGTGTCGTTCGTGACCCCGCTTGCAGTTAACAACATAGGTATGCTAAACCTTGTCGAGATCAACGCGACTAAAGACGTGGCTGGAAGACTAGGAAATGATACGGACAGGCTAACTATTAACGCAGATTATTCGGGTTGCTGCTAAAACCAACTCTAATAATAGTTAGTGCAAGGGCTGGTTGAGCTTAAATTGTCTGATAAAGAGTTCTCTCTTTATACTGCAAAAGAAGCGCAGTTATTCACGATTAGGATAACTGTTTGAGAGAGCCTAAGGGCTTGACCCTTGATGGTTTAAGCACCGCTATGCGTGCGGGTTGGTGCTAGACTTAAGGTGTTATTTAATATACTAGTAGTCACGTAGACCACAAGACGTTAAGAACTAACTACTAACGATAGACACACTATTTAGTTGATATAGTCTCGGCCAAGGCGTTTTCTAAGCCGAGACACTTCGGACAATTATACATAGAACGTCATTATCACAAAGTATCGTTATCGCATGATATTGGTAAATATATAGCCTTATATCGTTGATATAACAACGTTTTACACACTTCACAAAGTTTAGCTTTGAATACTGTGTTTTATGTTAACTAGCATAAAATAGTGCTATAATGAAAACTGACTCTGGTAGTTGCAAACACTCCTAACAAGTTTTGCTAGACTCAGTCATCGTTAAGTATGTGTACTTCGATATGTGCTCGGTCAAGTTACTTAGTAACCCTTCAATCATTTAACAGTCTGATAATGACTGAGCACGATAAAAGGCCTATTCCAGTTTGGATAGACCTTTTTACTATACTATTTTTAATGTTATTAATGTGTGTTCTATACTTAAAAAGTGTGTTCAGGAATGAACTCATAACTTAGTTTTTCGTGTTTACAGTAAGGTCTATTCTCAATTGAATAGGCTTTTTTAACTACTCTAGTGGTTGCAACTAGCGTTAATAATGCTATACTACGTTTGTGCTGTATGACATGACATTGCACACTACTCTCAGTAACATACCGCAAAATAAAAAGGTCTTCCCTTAACTGGATAGGCCTTTTTACTATGTCAATTTTAATGTTATTATAATAATATGTGCTATCTATATTACTTGGGGGAGCGGCTATCTGTTTAGGTAGTCGCTTTTTAATATTGCAATTTAATTAGAATGATCTAAAATAAAGTTGTCCTATTAGTCGGGACTCGTGGTATTTCGTTTCAATGTGACAACTTCTTGGTGAGCACTTACCCGGGTGCTCATTTTTTAGTGGTTACACCAAGTTTGCATAGTGCTATAATCAAGCTTGTGTCTCCGACATAATGACACATCCACTTCATAATAGTGTGAAAATTCCAGCATACAAACAGGCCCGTCATTAATTTGACGAGCCTGTTTTAAAATACGATTTAAGACGTTTTAGCATATCAAGGTAAAATTACACGTGACATAGTTCAAAGCCTCTTAGAAGTCGTTTTAGTGGGGCTATACGGTGTGCTATGACGTGCGATTGCTTGGTGTTAAACGTGTAGAATTAGATAATGTTTGACCATGAAATATTTATCCCGCTAGTTAGTGGCTTGATAACGTTGATATATGAGCGTTTATGTGAGTGTAAAGTTTGTGAATTACCTTTGTTCATATTATATATAGTAAGTGCTAAAGCACTTACCTAGAGTAACTCACTGACGTTCGTAACTTTCGAATCACTATTGTAAATTGGGTATTGACTAGTATTGTGTTTGCTAAGGCCTCACTATGTTCGTTGTTTTCTATTTGGAAATCATTAGACCCAAAGGAAAATGAGGGCCTTAAGGTAGATTGTAAAATTTTGTTGCTAAGTTTACAAAGAATCTCTGCAAAAATTTAAATCATAACAAGATTAGTTAAGTGTAAGCATAATTTAATTAAAAATACATTCAATTCAACAACGGAAAAATCGACTCTATGGTTATCAGCAGACCGAGTGAAACGAGGTCAATGTGCACTTACACATAGAATAAATTCTATGTTGTGATAACCCACAAAAAGCCTGTATTAGAAGTCGCCGTTGGCGACAACAAAATCAAACCAATTTACCCAAAATCAATTTGGTTCAACATGTTTTCTGTACTTGCTTGATCCAAGCCCAAATAAGCTAAAGTCATTGATTCACTTGAGTGATTTAGTAAGTGCATTACTAGGCCAATATTGTAATTTGATTGCGTGTAAACACGATAAGCCCCGGTTTTGCGCATCGTATGGGTACCTAGATAATTAATTCCTAACAGATCGCCAACCCTACTCATAATTTTGTAGAACTGTTTTTCCGTGATATGTCGCTCGGGGTGTTGAATGGAAGGAAAGAGCCATTCAGATGCTAGTTTATGATCAAGCAGCCATTGACGATACAATAAGAGTTCTGTTTGAACTGGTTTAAGGTACAAGGTATTAGGCTTACCAGTTTTTCGATCATGAATGAACGCATTTTGTTTA